>NZ_JBFBCE010000002.1:226820-241314 GCF_040689595.1 Streptosporangium sp. NPDC051023
GGGTGGCCTGCAGCGTGGGGGTGAGCGTGGTGGTCACCGTCACGCCGTCCACCACCTTCGACGGGGTGACCGTCAGGCCGGTGGCCGGCATCGTGATTCGATGCCGGGCCGTTCTGTTCCGGTTCTGTTCCGCCCGAGGACGAGAAACGATGGGAAACAACGAGCAAGGACGAGAACGCTTTTCCAGCTCAGGTCGATCCTCCAGAAGGGCTCGTGGCTCATCACGGTCGACGGCGCCACCTACCGCTGACGGGTCCAGCACAAGCCCACATACCACCAGGCAAACAGTCGGACCCCACTGACTTTCGCGGTGGAACCGGCCGACGGGCCGGGACGCGTTCTCCTGGTGTCACTTCCCTGCTCCCGGCCGGACGCGTGGCTCGGGGAACGAGCTATGGCCGTACGACCCGCACACCATCTCCCTGGACGTGAACTGCCTGCGACAGGAGGCCATGCGGTCATTGTGAGTAGGGGCGAGTCTCCAAGTTCGCGGCGAGAACGTCGAAATGGCGCCGCCGGCTCCACTCGGCGCGGTCGCCGATGACGTACAACCGCCGCCTGGCACGGCTGACCGCCACATTGAGCAGGTTGGGGCGTCGCGCCGCCCAGTTTTTGGCGCCCGGCCTGCCCGGGTCGCCGCCGAGGATCAGGATGACGACATCGGCCTCCTTGCCCTGAGCGGTGTGCACGGTCCCGACCCGGACCTTTCGGTGGGGGGCCGCGTGCCGTGCCGCGCCCCGGACCACCTCGCGGAAGGGGGCGATCACCATAATCTGCCCGGGATCCACGCCGTAGACGTTGACCAGGCCGTTCAACACCCAGGCCAGCGCCTTGCCCTCCTGGGGGATCCAGTGCCCCTCCGCGTCGGCGCCGCTCACGTCGATCCACGCACTGGTGGGCCATTCCAGCGGCTCGCCGGGCCGCTTCCCGTACACCATGAGACCGTCGTAGGCGATCTTATTGGAGATGCCGAACATCGGCTGGTCGCATCGCCGGTGCACGCGAAGGGGGGCTCCGACCCAGTTGGGCTCCCCGTCGGTGGGCACGTACGTCCCGTAAACGTTGGTGTGGTCGGCCAGTTGCTGCACCGATGTCAGGCCGGGTACCCAGCGGCTCTCCGGCACCTGGAAGGCCCGGCGCAGCGCCTCCAGCGCGGTGAAGGGCAGTGGGACGACGGGTTCGAGCTGAAGCGGGTCGCCCACCACGACGACCCGGCGGGAACGCCAGATCGCCCCGGCCGCCGCCTGCGGCGTCGCCTGTCCCGCCTCGTCGATGAACAGCCACCCTAGGGCCTCCTGGGTGAGCTGGGGGAACATGCGATCGATGGAGGAGAACGTCGTCGAGACCACCGGGACGACGAAGAAGAAACTCTGCCACGCGGCCCGGATGGCGTCCTCTTTGACGTGTTTCGGGACCGCGCCGGCGAGGACGTCCATCGCGCCTTGCAGGTTCCTGCGCATCGTCCCGGCCTGGGCGCGCAGGAACGCCTGATGCAACCGCAGCGCCTCGGCGAACAGATCCGTGCGGGCGGCGTTCCACTGCGGGTCTATCCATGGCGCGCTGTACTCTCGCACAGAGTCGTCGGCCCACCAGTCGTCGCCCGGGACGAAGCCGCCCAGGGCGCTGAGCAGCGGTGCGAGCCGGCGGCGCCTTTCCGCGACGTCATCGCGAAGCCGGGCCAGCCTGGCGTGGACCGCGTCCAGGCGGGCGGAGACACCGGCGATCTGCCGCTGGATCGCCATGGCCACCTCGCCCACCTGACTGGCCTTCTCCTCCGCCGCGTCCATGCCCTGCGCCAGGATCCGGTCCTCCTCATGCCACACCCGTATCGCCTTGCCCAGGGTGAAGATCGCGGTGATCAGGCTCGGCTGGAACGTCTGGTGCTTCTGCCGCTTACTCAGCCACTGATCGATCTCTCGTCGTGCCGCCATGAAGTCGGCCTCAGCGGCGGCGAGCCGCCGCCGGTCGAACGCGAGATCCTTCTCGAGGCCCGGCAGCTCACGGCTGGCCTCGTCGATCTCGCGCGACAGCCGGGAGATCGCGCGCTGGTCGAGCAGGATCCCCGCACGTTCGTCCTGGAGCTCGCGCGCTCTGCCGTAGGCCCGGGTGAAGCGTGCGACGGCCTCGGCCCACCCGTCGGTGTCGTTCTTCAGGGCCTCCCGTTCCCAGTGCTTCAGCACGTCCATGAGCCCGCGTTGCCCGGGGGTGGGCTCGGTGGCGGGCGGGGTGGCGGGCAGGCTGAACCAGGCCTTGTCGATGAAGTCCTGGCGATAGCTCTTACGCCCTAGGCGCGCGGCACCGAGGCCCCACGCCGACTGGCCGAGCACCCGGCCGCCGATGTCGGCGAAATAGTCGATGCCGTCGCGCCAAGGTGGCAGGAAGGCGTCCCGGCCGGGAATCTCCAGGGTGACGTTCTGCACGGCGCCGTTGTTCGCGGAGGCGACCACGATCTCGAAACCGGTGAGGTCCTCTCTCCAGGCGCGGACCACCCGTGTGTAGTCGCCGGTCATCCATTGGTGGGTGCCGGTGAACGCCTGGCGAGGGTCGGCGAGCCGGGAAAGCCTGTGCGCGCGCTCGACGACGATGGCCGCGATCAGATCGCGGAGCATCGTGGTCTTCCCCGTGCCGGGCGGGCCGTTCACCGCGAACATTCCCGAGCCGCGGGCGAGGCCGGCCATCACGCTGTTCACCGCGAACTGCTGGCTCAGCGCGAGCGGCACCTCCTTGGCCTGCGGCCACCGGCCGAGCGGCACGAGGTTCGGCGCCACGCCATCGAAGACGACCTGGGGACGCTTCCGCACGTCGATCCGCTCCGGTTCTGCGGTGCGCATGTACGCGTCTAGCGCGGCGCCGTACCGGCCGCCGCGTATGACCTCCGAGACTCGGCGGAGATCGCCGATGATGAAGCTGTTGAGGAAGTCCGCCCCGTCGTCGACGAGGAACTCCCGTTTCTTCGACACCTGAACGCTCTTGACCATCAGTCCCTCGGGACTGAGGACTTTCTCAGCGCCGATGCGCTCGGACGCCATGTCGAGCAGCGCCGCCAGATCACCGTAGTCCAGCGGACGGCTGACGCGATGCCCCCTCTTCAGCAGCTCGGCGGCGCGCGCGTCGTCCTTGTAGGCGTGGATGGCACTTTCCAGCTCCGCGCTCGCCGCGCCGCACGCCTCCTCGAACCCGTCCAGCCAGTCGTGCTGCGCCGGCCCCCGGTGCAGCGTGCGCTCCGTCGCCCACGCGCAACTGGAGAACACCTCCGATCCGAGCAGCGCCCGGCCCTCGTCGAGGATGGTGAGGGAAAACAGTGCGCTGGAATCGGCCGATGACGCGTCGAAACCCTCGGGATCGGCTCCGAACGTGTGCTCCAGGAACGCGCGGACCCGGTCCTGCTTGAAGATGCCCCCATAAAGGGTGTGCCGCCAGGTGAACCCCGGCCGGATGGTCCGGGCCCGCAGTTCGTGCCCGCGCTGCCAAGGGAGGGGGCGACCGGGGCTCACGTCGAACACCGGCGTCAGCGCGTCACGTGGACTGGGTTTGGGCACGCTCTGCGGGCTGAAGAACTCGCAGGCACGCCAGTAACGGACCACGCGCGCACGCTGGTCGTTGAGAGGGGACACGCTGCTCCCGGAAGATCGACTCGGGAGCCTCGGCGGATGGCTCCCCGGACCGCGCATGGCGCTAGGGATCACCAGATTAATCGCGCCGCGCGGGCATGTCCGGTAAACCCGGGATCATAATTCCGGTATGACCCATATTTGCAGTTGAACAATATGGAAATGACTATAAATGGGATATCGGATCATCGGGTAGATAAATGGTGAATAGCGACATTACTGGCGCGTTCGCCGCGGAGGCGGCCAGGCCGTCCGAGGTGCTTCGCCTGCCGTCGCGGGCTAAGGACCTACCGATTAATAACTTGCGTGCTCACACGGCTTCCACCGAGGTCAGCGCGCTGGAAACAAGCAAGTTATTTCTCTGCGAGCCCTAAGCGCCTATCCAGAAGTTCTGCGCGTAACCGGGCGTGAGGTCGCCGGGCGTGAGGGCGTTGACATGGGCCTCGCCGGGGGTTGGATCGAGGTTGCCCACATCGTCCACCCACCGGCGAGGTCGTGGTCAGTATGCGCCCGCCCATCGTGTTCGCCAAAGCCCCCGCCACCTCGATCGAGCAATTACACACTCAGCTGCGAAGTCACTGGCGTCCGGCGATCCGCGCGGTGATGGTCCTGCTGTCGCTGCACGGCCTGCCGGCGGCGCAGATCGCCGACCTGCTGGACTATGACGCCGCCACCGTGCGCCGATGGATCGACCGGTTCAACCGCCAAGGACTGGAGGGATTGGCCGACCGGCCCCGCCCGGGCCGCCCCCGCCTGGGCGGTGAGCATCTGACCGGCCGGATCATCAGACTGCTGGCCCGGCCGGGGCCGTGGACTCTTGCGCGGCTGTGGCGGTACCTGAACCGGCCCCATCTGAGCAGGCGCACGCTGTATCGGCGGGTGCGGCTGGTGGCCGTCTGGCGGCGCCCCAAGCTGATCGCGCGAGGCGATCCCGACCGGTGGCGGGCGGTGGCCGCCATCGCCGCGCGGTTGCGCGCCCTGCTGCGCGGGGCGGTGGTCTGGGCCGCCAATGAAACCCACGGGGGCTCGTCCCGAAGTGTGGACACCGGTTGTCATGCGGCGAGCAGCACCCTATCGATGGTTCGCTGCTCGTAGTCGATCGGGCTGAGATAGCCGAGAGCGGAATGTCTCCTTCGGGTGTTGTAGCGGGTGATCCATTTGAAGACGGCCAGGCGGGCCTCGCGCGCTGAGGGCCAGCGCTTGGCGCCCTGGAGGATCTCGCGTTTGAGGGTGGCGTTGAAGGCCTCCGCGGCGGCGTTGTCAGCGCTGGAACCGACGGCTCCCATGGACAGGCTCACGCTGAGTTCGGCGCACACCGTGGCGAACTCGGCCGAGGTGTACTGGGCGGATTCAACTGGTCGTCGCAACACCTTGATCACAGGAGGGTGTTGTGGCGCAAGGAAGAGCGCGTGAGGCGCTCAAGGCGGGTCGTCCGCCACTTCGGTCACCGGGACGGCCCCCGGTCGATCATCGCTGGCGGCAGCCTGTCATATCGCGACGTCGGCTACTTCCAGGCCCGTCACGCGGCCGCGCTGGCCCTGATCGGCGAACCCGATCAGGCGGCCACCCTGGGGCTCGCAGCGGTGCGCGTTGCGCGGGCCACTCGTTCGCGGCGGACGATCACGGTCTTGGGCGACGTGGTGGAGTCGATGGGCCGCTGGCAGCGTCGGCCGCAGGTGCGCGCCCTGCAGGACTTCTTAGCTGATTGTCCTGTCGCGTAGGCGTCCGTCCCGCAGCCATTCGGCTACCGTCCGGATCACCGCGGCCTGCCATGCCTGGCTTTGAGGGTTGTGATATTGCGGGTCGTCGTGGACGGCGAAGGTGTGCTGCGCGCCTTCGACCTCGACCAGGTCGCACGGGGCGGTGAACTGGGGCACGGCCGCTCGGGAGGACTCGATCGGCACGAGGGTGTCCTTGGTGCCGTGCACGATCAGGGTCGAGGCCTTGATGGAACCGAGGATGGTGTGCGGCTGCAGCCAGAAGACCTCGTTGAGGAGTGGTCGGCCGTGGCGCAGGGTGGGGGTGAAGGTGATGGATCCCTGCTCGGTGAGCTGGCGGGCAATGTCTTCGTCTAGGTAGTCGTCGTGCCAGTAGGGGCGGCTGTCGATGGTGCGCTTCTTGTAGTTGAGCTGGGGGTTGAGCAGTACCAGCCGGGACACTTCGTCAGGCCGGTGAGCGGCGTAGTAGCCGCAGATGCCGCCGCCGAAGCTCGTGCCGAGCAGGCTGAGTCTGGCGGCCTTGGTCGTCTCTCGGAGCTGTTGCAGCGCGGCGCGGATGTCGTTGAGGATGATCGAGAGGGTCAGTTCTTCTTGTCTGCCTTCGCTCTCGCCGTGGCCGCGCAGGTCGAAGCGGAGGGATGCCAAGCCGTGGTCGCCCAGTCCGTGAGCCATCCGGGTGAAGAAGCCGCTTTCGTGACGCGTCACCCCGCCGCCGTGGACCAGGACGACGGCGTGCTCTGGCGGTCCATCTGGTGCGACGAGCGTTCCGGCGAGCTGCTGGCCGTCGAGAGTCCGGAAGGTGATCTCATGCTCTGTTGAAGTCACCTTCAGCAGGATAGGCACGGCCTTGGACCGGTGGAAGCATTCGCGATGATCCAGAGAAAGGGCGCAGTTCACATGGATGGTGTGTTGACGAGCAAGAACGGGAAACACGCGGAGGGCCGCGATGGCAGAGATGCACCTGACCCCGGATGACCTGGCAACGCGGTTCCGTGTGCCGAAGAAGACGATCTACAAGATGAACTCGGACGGGACAGGCCCCGTGTACATGCGGGTCGGCAAGCACGTGCGGTACGGGTCGGCAAGCACGTGCGGTACAGGGAGGCCGACGTGCGAGCATGGGAGGACGCGCAGTACGCGCAGCAGGGGGCCGCCTGAGTCCTCTCACGTGCAGAAACGGCCCGGAATCGAATCACGATGCCGGGCCGTTCTGTTCCGGTTTTGTTCCGCCTGAGGACGAGAAACGACGGGAAACAATGAGCAAGGACGAGAACGCTTTTCCAGCTCAGCGGCCGTTCCTGGGAAGATCGCCGAGGCAGGAAAACCCCGCCGTCAGACGTCGTAGTACAGCTCGAACTCGTGCGGGTGTGGCCGCAGGCGGATCGGGTCGATCTCGTTCTCGCGCTTGTAGGCGATCCAGGTCTCGATCAGGTCCGGGGTGAACACGCCGCCCTCGAGGAGGTAGTCGTGGTCGGCCTCGAGCGCGTCGAGCACCTCGGCGAGCGTGCCCGGGACCTGCGGGATGTTGCGGGCCTCCTCGGGGGGAAGCTCGTAGAGGTCCTTGTCCACCGGCTCCACCGGCTCGATCTTGTTGCGGATGCCGTCGATCCCGGCCATCAGCTGCGCGGCGAAGGCGAAGTACGGGTTGCAGGACGGGTCGGGCACGCGGAACTCGATGCGCTTCGCCTTCGGGTTGGAACCCGTGATCGGGATGCGGATGCACGCCGAGCGGTTGCGCTGGGAGTAGACCAGGTTGACCGGGGCCTCGTAGCCGGGGACCAGGCGATGGTAGGAGTTCACCGTCGGGTTGGTGAAGGCCAGCAGCGACGGGGCATGCCTGAGCAGGCCGCCGATGTAGTAGCGGGCGGTGTCCGACAGGCCCGCGTAGCCGACCTCGTCGTAGAACAGCGGCGCGCCGTCCTTCCAGAGCGACTGGTGACAGTGCATGCCGGAGCCGTTGTCACCGAAGATCGGCTTGGGCATGAATGTGACCGTGTGGCCGTACTCGAGCGCCGTGCTCTTGACGATGTACTTGTACAGCATCAGGGTGTCGGCTGCCTTGAGCAGCGTGTTGAACCGGAAGTCGATCTCGGCCTGCCCGGCGGTGCCGACCTCGTGGTGCTGCATCTCCACCTCGATGCCCGCCTCGATGAGACGGCGGACCATCTCGGAGCGCAGATCGGTGAAGTGGTCCATCGGCGGGACCGGGAAGTAGCCGCCCTTGTAGCGCGGCTTGTAACCGAGGTTGCCGCCCTCCTGGGCCTTGCCGGTGTTCCAGGCGCCCTCGATGGAGTCGATGTGGTAGTAGCTGGAGTGGGCGCTGGTCTCGAAGCGCACGTCGTCGAAGATGTAGAACTCGGCCTCGGGGCCGAAGAAGACCGTGTCGGCGATGCCGGTGCCCTTGAGGTACTCCTCGGCCTTGCGGGCGACGTTGCGCGGGTCGCGGCTGTAGGCCTCACCCGTCAGCGGGTCGTGCACGAAGAAGTTGATGTTGAGCGTCTTGTGCTGCCTGAAGGGGTCGAGCACGGCCGTCGAGGGATCGGGCAACAGCAGCATGTCCGACTCGTGGATGGCCTGGAAGCCACGGATCGACGATCCGTCGAACATGAGGCCGTCGGTGAAGACGTTCGCCCCGAAGTTCTCCGTGGGGAACGTGAAATGGTGCGTCGTTCCCGGCAGGTCCGTGAACCTGACATCGACGAACTGCACCCCCTCGTCCTTGATGAACTTGAGGACGTCGTCGGCGGAGTTGAACACGCGAACCTCCCAAGGGGCACGAGCTATCAGACCGAACGTAGGCCTGAGCCGTTACCGCCCCGTGTCTCGTTTGTTTCACCCGTGTTAAGGAGAGTCGCCCTACGTTAGCCCCGTGATGCGACCTGGTCGGGCCGGAAAACGCTTCCTTTGCCGGACTTTTCACGTGCGGGAGGCGATCGTGCAGTCCTCTTCTCTTGACTCGCGGTCGAGCTGGTAGGGGTCGATCGGGGCGCCGGTGGCCTTGGCGAGTTCCTTGTCGGGGACGGAGTCGTCATAGACCGGGTGGGCGAACCCGTCATCGATGTCGCAGCGGACGCCCGTGACGCTCCCGGCGTTCCATCTGACGGGCCACAGCACCAGTTCGCCGTTCTCGCGGTAGGCGAGGACCTCGCCGAGGCTGCGCACGATGACCCGTTCGGTGTGCTCGGGGTGTCCCGGCCGCCGAATGGCGTAGACGAACAGGTACTTCACCGTGATCCTGGCTCCGGTACGGCCGTTCTCGCGGAAGGCGGCGTATTTCGTCCTCCCGTTGACCTTGATCACATCAGTGGTCAGCTCGGCGGTCTTCGGCGCCAGGCTGGTGACCCAGTGTCTGGTGTTGAAGTCGCCCTTCTTCGGCTTCCTGTTGTCCAGGTTCCTCAGGAACCACTCGCGCTGCTCCGGGATCAGGAGCCTCGCCAGCGCTGTGGGCCTGCCGCCCATGAGGGTCCTGTGGTCGAGGTGGGAGGCCACCAGCATGTCCCGGGTGCGCTTCAGCGCGGCGGCGACGTCCCCGCGGCTCAGGCCGCCCGTCGCCTTCGCCTCCGGCGTCACCAGCCCCTTGGCGCCGTCGGCGTAGTCCTCGGCGGGAGAGCCCGCGAACGGGGAGACGGGCACGGGCTCGACGCCGACCGGCGTGGTCTCCTCGGGAACCGGGCTCGCCTCGACCGGCGTGGTCTCCTCGGGAACCGGGCCGCCGGGCAGACCGTCGCCCGCGCCGGGCACTCCCGGCGGCCGTGCGGAGAGGGCGTCGCGGGCCGAGGTGAGCGCCTCGGGCCGGTAGGTGACCACCAGCCCCGCGACCGCCACGAGGGCGAACACCGTGAAGGAGGCGATCCACCATTTACGGCGGCGCCTGTTGCGCGGCAGGCGCGACCATTCCTTGGCGGCGGCCTTGCTCATCCTCCGCCTTTCCTCCCGCTCGATCTGGGAGGTGAGGGCCGCGAAGCGCTCGTCGAGGTCGTCCATGTCAGCCACTGGGGGTGCTCCGGGAAACGTGGGTGAGAAAAGATCATGACCATGATGTAGTGCTTTCGCCCACTCTGTGGACAGTTTGGGGGAATGTGAGGGCGCCCCGTGGGGCGGATACCGTTGAGCCATGAACAGCAGGCAGCAGCCCCGTTGGACCCAGACCTGGCTCGGCGGCGTCAGATCGGCCGGAGTCGACCTGGGCTACCCGGGAGAACAACTCGGGCTGCCCCAGGAGGGCAGCGGCGCGGTGGCCGGATTCGGGCGCAGGGTCGGAGCCCTGGTGATCGACTGGCTGATCTGCACCTGGGCCATCACCCAGGGACTCCTGCGGATCGACCCGGTCCAGCAGAGCTGGGTCCCGGTCGCGGTGCTCGCGGTCGAGTACATCCTGCTGGTCGGCACCATGGGCATGACCTTCGGCATGCGCCTGGTCAACATCCGCGTCGCCGCGCTCGACGGCGGCCGCCCCCGGTTCCTGTCGGTCCTCGTGCGGACCCTGCTGCTGTGCCTGGCCGTACCCCCGCTCATCTGGGACCGCGACCAGCGGGGCCTGCACGACCGCGCGGCGAACACCGTGGTCGTGCGGATGTGAACCGGTCCGGCCCGCCCAGGGGCCGGCCGGGAGTGCGCGTCGTGAGGGGCGCGGGGCGAGGGCCCCGCGCCCCTTCCTTTTCCGTAAAAACGAAAGACGTCCCCCGTGGACCATATCGGTAAATGAAAACAATGGCCCATCGTTATTTCCTATGGCGCCGAACGTGAAATCGAATAAGGCTAATTGGCCGCCCGTTCATTATGTCGTCGCTGTCGCTTCACCGTCCTGCATGACGGTTTCCCCGAAACACCCGACAGCTACGGAACGACAGAACAGAACGAAGGCACATGCGCTTCAGGAATGGGTTGGCCCTGCTCGCGGCCGCCACGGTCATCGCGACGCCTCTCGTCGCGGAGGCCCAGACCGCTCAGACCCCGTTGCAGACCGAGAACTTCGACGGCCTTTCCAGCTCTTTGTCCACCCGGGTCGACGAATCCGGGATTCCCGCTGACCTCAAGGGATTCACCCACACCCCGCCCGCGGGCTGGACGGTCGACCTCGCCCCGGACATGCCGCAGGGCGTGACCGAATGGCAGGGCTGGTCGTTCACCACCATGCCCTTCTGGACCGCCGCCGAGGGGCAGGGGCGAGAGGGATTCACCCGCGCCTCCGGTGTGTTCGCCGTCGCCGACCCCGACGAGTGGGACGACAAGGGTTCCCCCAGCTCGAAGGGCCGCTTCGACTCCACGCTGACCTCGAACGAGGTGACGCTGCCCGCGGGCAAGGACAAGGTCTACCTCGGCTTCGCCAGCCACTACCGCCGGGAGGCCCCGCAGAAGGGGAAGGTGACCGTCAGCTTCGACGGCGGCGCCCCTGTCGAGATCATGAGCCTGGGCGACGCGGACGCGCTCAACGAGTACTACTCGCTGGAGATCCCCGTCCCCGCCGGGGCCCAGAAGATGAAGGTGAGCTGGCGGCTCCACGACGGCGCCAACAACTGGTTCTGGGCGATCGACGACGTCAGGGTCGCCGACGCGCCCATCGAGAAGCCCCCGCTGCCCGAGGCACCCCCGGAGGTCCCCGACGGCCCCGACGGGACCAAGAAGGACAAGCTCCTGGTCATCGGTCTCGACGGTGCCCTGCTCGACAAGATCCGGGAAGCCGACGCGCCCAACCTCAAGGACCTCATCGCCAAGGGCACCGCGGCACCGAGCCCGCTCTACTCCAGCCCGATGGCGCAGACCAGCTCGGGGCCCGGCTGGTCCACGATCGCGACCGGTGTCTGGCCGGACAAGCACAACGTGCTGGACAACAACTTCACCAGCCCGCGCTACGACGCCTACCCCGACTTCATGACGCGCCTGGAGAAGGCCGACCCGTCGTTCTCCACGTTCGTCGCCGCGTCCTGGGACCCGATCAACAAGACGGTCTTCGGCGACAAGGTGGACGTGCGCCTCAACGGCGGCGCCGACTACGACGAGGGCACCACACGCAAGGCGGCCTCCTACATCAAGGCCAACAGCCCGGACGCCACCTTCATCCAGCTCGACAACATCGACGGCGCCGGGCACGAGCAGGGCCCGGACACCGCGGCCTACCTCAAGGCCATCAAGGACATCGACGCCCAGGTCGGCAGGATCCTCGACGCGGTGCGCTCCCGGCCCTCCTACGCCCAGGAGAACTGGCTGACCATGGTCACCGCCGACCACGGCCACAAGACCGGCGGCGGCCACGGCGGCTCCGACCCCCGCGAGCGCTCGACCTTCGTCATCGCCCAGGGCAAGGACATCCCCGCCGGGGTCACCCGCACCGACGTGCGCCTGGTGGACCTCGCCGCGACCGCGCTGAAGCACCTCGGTCAGCCGCTCGACCCGGCCCTCGACGGGCGCCCGATCACGGTGGCGAGCACCGACCCGTTCGACACGCTGCGCCCCAGCCTGTCGGAGCGGGCCGACGAGACAGGCATCCCCGCCGGGCTGAAGGGGTTCACGCACACCCCGCCGGTCGGCTGGAGCGTGGACAACCGCGCGATGGGCACCGGCGGCTACGCCGAGTGGCGGGGCTGGTCCTTCACCACCGACGAGTTCTGGACCAGCACCGAGCGCGACCAGCGGCGCGAGACCAACGTGCGCGCGCGTGACGTGTTCGCCGTGGCCGACTCCGACGAGTGGACCGACAAGCCGGTCACGGGAGGGTTCGACTCGACCCTGGTCAGCCCGCCCGCGAAGGTCTACCCGGGCAGCACCCTCGACCTGTCCTACGTGACGCACTACCGGACCGACCCGGCCCAGAAGGCCGAGGTCTCGGTCTCCTTCGATGGCGCGGCCCCGGTCCCCGTCACCTCCTACACCGCCGACACCGTCGCCAAGACCGAGTCCTTCAAGATCCAGGTCCCGGCCAGGGCCAAGCAGGCGCAGGTCCGCTTCCGCTACGCCTCGACCAAGGATGGCTGGTTCTGGGCGGTCGACGACGTCAAGCTGTCCTCAAAGCCGTCCGCGGGACTGGTGGTCTCCGAGGCGAAGGCCCGCTCCGTCGCCATCGGCAACCCCGCGCACTCCCCGGCGTGGCAGGCCTTCGTTGACCTGACCGTCACCGACCTGACCGGCAAGCCGGTGCACGGCGCGCTGGTGAAGGGCTCCTGGACCCGCGACGGCAAGAACGTCGAGCTGCCCGCCCTCTGCTGGACCGGCGACGACGGCAGGTGCACGCTGACCAGGACCGTGACGCACACCCAGACGGCCAAGGCCTCGATCCTCGACATCCAGCACGCCAAGCTCCCCTACTACCCCGAGGGCAGCGCGGTCACCGAGGTCACGGTGAACCACCCGTAGGCGTACCGGCCACATTCCCGCGGCGGGCAGCCACCGCTACAAGCCATGGTGAGCCACCGCGGGCCGTAGGCCGCCCCACCGGGTGGCCATGACAGAGCGAGGGCGGGGATCCCGGAGATCCCCGCCCTCGCGTTCTTCCTTCTCCCGCTTTCGGACACGGTGTCTTCCGTTCAGGGAACGTGCCACCGCGGTCCTCCGCGGCTCTCCTACGGCCTGGCGCAGGTGAAGATCGCCGTCCCCGGCAGATGACGGCCGCGCAGCGGGCTCCAGCTGCCCCACTCGCGCTCGTGGCCCTGCGGCCACTCGGGCTCGACCAGCCCGCGCAGCACCAGCCCCGAGGCGACGATGTGCCCGATCCAGTCGGCCATCGTGCGGTGGTGCTCGACGTAGGATGGCCGCCCGTCGTCACCGATCTCCACGTACGGCGAGCGGTCGAAGTAGGATCGATCGGCGGTCAGCCCGCCAGGACCGGGGTCGTCGGGGAAGGCCCAGCGGATCGGATGGCTCACCGAGAAGACCAGACGGCCGCCGGGACGCAGAACCCGGCGGACCTCGGAGAGGACGGCGGCGGCGTCCGCCACGAACGGCAGGGCGCCGAACGCCGAGCAGGCCAGGTCGAACGACTCGCCCGCGAAGGGCAGCGCCTCCGCGTCCGCCTGGACCACGGGGACGCGGGAACCGCTGCCGAGATCGATCCTGCGGGAGTGCTGGAGCTGCCGGAACGACAGATCGAAGGCGGCGACCCGCGCTCCATGGCCTGACAGCCACCGTCCGCACTGCCCCGCGCCGCAGCCGATCTCCAGGACGTCCCTGTCCGCCACGTCGCCGAGCAGATGGACGTCGGCCTCGTCGAGGCCCTCGGGGCACCAGACGAAGCCGGAGTCACGCAGGAACTCGCCGTGCTCGGCCTGATATTCGTCCGAGGCGCCGTCCCACCAGCCGCGGTTGGCCCGTGAGGTGTCCGCGGCGCCCACCTGGCGCCGATCGATCTCCGTCACGTCCATCAGCGCATCTTCGGCCGGGGCATCTTCGCGCCACGCGGCAGCGGCCCCTTGGGCATCGGCAGCGTCTGAGGAAGGGCCTTGAGCCGGTTGTTGACTTCGTAGACCGCTGGCTTCTTGAGGTTCCTCGGCAGCTTCATCAGGTGCCGCTGCAGCTTGGCGATGGGAATCTGGCCCTCGCCGTCGCCGGACTGGATGTCGTAGACCGGCACGTCCATGGCGACACGCTGGACGCGCTTCTTCTCCGCGACCAGCATCTTCTGCACCCGGGAGCCCGGTCCCTCGGAGACGAGGATCACACCGGGAAAGCCGATCACACGGTGCACGATGTCCTGGTCGCGGTTGACCGCGACGGCCGGGGCGACCTCCCAGGTGCCGCGCATGCCCTGCAGGATCGCGGCGGCCGCGCCCGGCTGGCCGTGCAGCATGGAGTACTGCGCCTTCTGGGCGAGCTGGCCGAACACCACCAGCCCGACGGTGAGGGCCAGCATGATTCCGATGAACAGCAGATACCAGATCAAGCCCGTGACCAGGCCGATCACGACGCACAGCGCGAGCGTGCCGAGCGCGGAGGCGTAGACGAGCGGCATCCCCTTGGGATTCGCCTGCTTGATGATCTGCGCGATCATACGGAGCTGCTTGATGCGCCCCGGGCGCTCTTGGTCTTCGGGCTTCTTCGCCATGTCTTGAGGATACAAATCCTGGGGTCAAGAAATGAAAACGTGACCTGCCGTGCGCCGGCGCGCGAAGATCGGGCGGGACGCGGTGGAACGCCCCGGGGGGGGGGGCGGGGGCGGGGGGGGGCCGCGGGGGC